>NZ_MUFW01000010.1:0-8702 GCF_002017935.1 Flavobacterium sp. LM4
TTAATTTTTAAAACATCACCCATAGCTTCTTTGGGAATATAACCGATTCCTTCACTGGTACTTCCAATGATACGCAAGCTTTTAAGTAGTTTTTCACGTTCTGTAAAAAGTAATTTAAGTTCCATTAATGATAACTCTGGAAGCTGTGTTAATCGCAACTTGTGCAAATGTGTTAAGGTATAAAATGCAATATCTTTAGAGTCATTTTTATCAGTTTTCCCTCTGGAGATTCCTTTGCTGCGTTTGATTTCAATGGCGGGAATCATCCAATAATCGATCTTGTACCGTGTCAAATAACATCCCAAAGGAAGTGAATAAACACCCGTATCTTCAAAGCTGATCAACACCTCTTCTAAAGCAATTTTTCGATTGTTTAGCTGCTTTACAATCTCTTTAATTCCTTTGTTGTCGTTACTTACCACAAAGTGAACTATTTTCTTTCCTAATGGCTTCTCAAGAAAAGTGACGTCTAATTTTGACTTAGAAACATCAATCCCTACAAAAAATAAATACTTTTCATACATTTGATTTTAAGTGAAATAAAAAGTTGAATTTGCTTTAAAGCCTTTATTAGACCCGTTGTCTATCATTCTATTTGAAGCCATTCAACAAAACTCAAGGAGGAGCAGAAGACTAATGCGAGGTATGGATCATGAGTCTGGCCAAGCGCGTAGTTCACTTCTGCTTTCCTTTGAGAAATTTACAAAATTTATGCTTTACAAAGTAAAGGCCAAGCGCCGGAACGTTAGCAGGCATTTTACCGCAGAAAACTAAAAACCACTAAAAATCAAATGAAAAAAGGACTTCTATTTCTAGCTTTATTGTTTAGTCTAAAATCTATTTCCCAACAGAAAAATGACATCAAACTTTCCGAAATAAAATTGTGCGAACTAACTTTAGACAACTTAAAGCAAAATGATGTTGAATTAAAACAAATCAATTTGGAAGAAATGGATTTGTGTTCAGATGGTTTTGTACAAGATGGAAGGTTTGAAAATAGAATTGGATATACTTCAAAATTATATCCAGGTGTTATCTTTCAGAAATATCGTAAAGATTTAAATTCAATTGGGAAAATTCATTTAACAAAAGATTTCAAGGGATATTTACCTGACGGAAAATATGTAGACTTAAAGAACATTAAAGCGGGGGAACTTATCGCAAAATATGATAGTTTAGACATTTGGACTTCTCGTGGTTGTTCTGATTATTTAGGAATAAATAGAAACAAAGAAATTTATTTTTATGTAAAATTAAATAAGCAAAAAGAACCTCGTTATCCAATAGATGATAAATATTATTCCGAACAACAAATAGAAGGAATTGATATTGTTTCTGATTGTTATTCAACTCAACAAAACACTCAAAAAAACAAACCTTTATATATCGTCGAAGGTAAAGAAGTGACCGAAGAAATTATCGCCGAAATAAAACCTGATGACGTAGAATCGATAAATGTCTTAAAAGATATAAGCGCAACCAAAAAATACGGCGAAAAAGGAAAAAATGGAGTTATAGAAATTTACTTGAAAAAGAAGTAAAAAAACGCCTGCTAACACACGCTACAAGCAATTTGGGTATTAGGCTTAATTTGAAATTGGTTTTGTATTTGGATGATTTGGCAAATCCGAAAAATGGGCTTAATTTAGTCCCAAACTACTTGTAGCGCGGGAACGTCAGGCTGTGAAAAAACCTCCTTTTCCAGTTAAAACCTCTAGATTTTACTTTACTGTAATTCAAATAAAGCCTTATATTGAATCACTTTTTTTAGGCTGCTAATTTCTCGGGATAAAAATTAGTTGTTGTATGAAGCTTTAAATAACTCGTTTTTAGTAAAAACAAGACTTTTGCCTTGTAGGGTGAGTTCCATTTTTGAAGTTTTGCAATAAGTTCGGGAACGCCCAGTATATTGATACTGCGTTTAATGTTATAGACCAACATAATTAAGCTGTGTTCTCCGTTTACTTTTTCCAATCCTGTTAAATTAGTGTGATTATAGCCCCATTGCCGTTTGATAGTCCCAAAGATATGCTCGTTGATTTCCTGACGCTTGCGGTAGAGCTGTGGATTTGCGTGATAACGTTTGTTGTTTTCTTCTACGGCATCAGCATATTGACTGCGGTCTATATCTCGTCCAGCCACTCTGCTGGTACATAACTGCTTTACGGGACACTCCCTGCACTTGGATGTTCGGTATCTCTTGAATTCATAACTATCGCTATCAGTTTTCTTGTGCCAGTGACCTGTGGTTTTAAGCGTTTCTCCCTCAGGGCAAGTATAGGTGTCGGTGGTTTGGTCGTATTGGAACTTCGAGATCAAATAACCCTCAGCTATCCTTTCTTTATTTTTCCCCTGTTCGGGCTGTGCTACAATTGTAGTGATGTTCGCTTTTTTGCAGATTTCTATTTGTTTGCCATTATGATAGCCTTTGTCCACTAATGCAGTATAAGTTTCAATTCCTAAATTTTCTTTGGCTTCTATGGCAATGGCAGATAAAGCGCTACGATCGTTCTTGTTGATCGTATGAGTGGCTACCACAAGATTGTGTTTGGCATCGACTGCAGCCTGCATATTAAATGAGATTTCAACCACTTGCCCTTGCACTAATAGGGCTCTGGCATCACTATCGGTGGTGCTTATTTGAGGTTCGCCACTTGCTTCTAGTTTTTCTTCCAGTAATTCATAGCGGATTTTGTTTTGTTTTAAACGTTCAATTTTCTGCTTGATGTTTTTGATTTTTTCAGGGTTATGCTTTGCATCATTTTCTTCCAAAGCATCAAGGTATTGCTGGGTTTTGATTTCGATATACTCTAAATGTTTATCTATTTTCTTTTGATTGAAATTAGCTTTACGGCTATTGTGCGCTCGGCTTTTAGTTCCATCAATAGCAATGGTTTCCCCTGCTATTAAATCGGCATCTTTCAAGAAAACGACAAAGAGTTTGAACAAGTTTTTTAATGCTGCAGGATTGTTCTTTCTAAAATCAGATATGCTGTGGTAGTTCGGTCGAATGTCTTCTAACAACCACTGCATTTCAATGTTTCTAAAACATTCTTTTTCCAGTTTGCGGCTACTTCTTAATCCATTGAGATAGCCGTATAAATAGATTTTCAAAAACACTTTGATATTATAGCTCGGTCGACCTTCTGATTTAATAGAAGTAACTGCAAAACCAAGTTTTTCCAAATCTAAAAAGGTTACAAAAGCATCTATAAAACGAACCTGATTATCGGCAGATATTGCATCTTCTAAACTTGAAAAACGCATTTGTTGGCGGGAAATTCCTTGTATATGTTGCATTACGAAAAATACGAAAAATCCTGTTTTTAAACAATACTTCCCTATATTTGTTTACAACAAAACGGAAGTTTTTTCACAGACTGACGTTATGGGCAATTTTGAAACAGAAACCTCGAATGAAAAACAAACTATTAATAATTTTATTTTCACTATCAACATTAACAGCTTTCGGACAGAAAAAAATGGATAATAAATATATTACTTGGGACGACTTCGTTGATGGATTTGGTAAAGAAATGGTTTCTGCCGAAGATGTTTTTAATAATATGGCTAAGAATGGACTTAAAAACAACACAATGACAAAAATGGATTTTACTTTTGTTTCAGACAAAAAAGAAAATCTAATAAAGTTGGGTGAATTTCTTAAAGCTCATTATCCATATTCAGTTAAAGAGGTAAAAAGATTTGATAAACTTTGGGAAATAAATGGAGAAACAAATGAGTTTCCAATGACAGCGGACAATTTACTATATTGGGCATTAGATATGTACAAGCGAGGTTATGAATTTGACGCTACAATTGACGCTTATGGTGGACTTGCTGATTCAAAAACAGCAAAATTTCCAATTTTGGACCCTACAAAAACTGATTATTATTTTGACAAAGGTTTAGAATGTTATAACAAAGGGGATTTAAGCGGTTCAATATTTAATTGGACTTTGGCAATAGAAGTAGATTCAAAAGAACCAAATGCTTATTATTCAAGAGCAATTGTCAAAAACGAACTTTACACTTGGAAATCTGCACTTAAAGATTATGACAAAGCAATTGAAATTGCACCAAAATTTGTTAGTGCATTAATAAACCGAGGCGGTCTTAAGGACCAAAACGGAGATTATCAAGGAGCAATTACTGAGTATGAAACAGTTTTGAAACTTGAAAAATTGGAGCAAGAAGAAAAACAGCAAGCATATTTTAACTTAGGAAATACTTATTTCAATTTAAAAGACAAAAAGAAAGCTTGTGAAAATTGGAGTAAAGCACTTGAAAATGGTGCAGAATATGCAAAAGAACGAATTGCCGAACATTGTAAATAAAAAAAACTGCCCATAACACACGCTACAAGCAATTTGGGGATTTGGCTTAATGGAAAAATTGGTTTGTATTTGGAAGATTTGGCAAATCCGAAAATAGGGCTTAATTTAGTCCCAAACTACTTGTAGCGTGGGAACGTCAGGCTGTGAAAAAACTAAAATCAACGTCTTGAGAATCTCATATTTGAGATTTTTCTCCGGTAGCTCTCCGAATACTTTCTAAATTTGAAGAGGTTTTTTCACAGACTGACGTTGGCAGACATTTAAAAAAAATCCGGAATGAAAAGAAAAATATTGCTTTTAATCACAATGATTTTGGTTTTTACAAATTGTAAAAATGAAAATAAAGTAGAAGAACTTCAAACTACAAAAACGGAAAATCATGCTATTCTGAATTTAGCTAATGAAATAGAAAAATTAAATTCTGAATTGAAAAAATTTGAAGTTAAATCTCAAATATTTATTATTTCATCAAAAAAACAAACCAAAGTTAAAAGTAAATTAGGAACAACTATTTATGTAAATCCTGAAGAACTTGAAAATATTGACGGTACAAATATTGGAGAAAATATAGAAATTGAATTAAAAGAACTTACAAATCAAAAAGAACTTTTAAAATCAAATGCACAAACTATTTCAAACGGAAAATTACTTGTTTCTGGTGGAGCTTATTTCATAAATATGAAATCTAACGGAAAACAGCTCAAGTTAAAAAATAATAAATTTTTAAAAGTTGATTTTCCAAAGTTAACAGAAAATGAAATGTTTCTATTCTATGGTAAAAAAGATAGTTTAGGAATTATGAATTGGGAAAACACAAAAACTAAATTTACAACCCCAAAATTAGTAACAGAAATTGTTAAAGATAGTTTAACCGAATATCCAGTTGAAGAAGATGTAAGCGAGACAAAACCTTTAACAAAAGAAGAGAGAAAAATAAACCGAGTAATAATTAAAAACTCAAAACTTAATGACAGAATTTATAATTCTGTACAATTAAAGAATTTTGGTTGGATTAATTGTGATAAATTTTATCAAATAGATAATAAGACAAAAATTGAATATGAATTTATTGAAAATAAAAATTTAATCTGTTCGAATTTATATTTAGTTTTTAGAGACATAAATTCTGTTGTACACAATGTTTACTATGATGAAAACAAAAAATATAAGGATGAACAGGAATTTGACAATATTCCTATAGGTTTAAATGTTGAACTAATTGCAGTTTCAGTAATTAACAATAAGATATTTGTTTATAAATCGAAATTTATTACTGGTGAAAAATCAAAAGAAACTATTGATTTTAAAGAAATTAGCGAAAAAGAATTTGAGAAACTATTTGAATAAAAAAATAAACGTCTGCCAACACACGCTACAAGCAATTTGGGTATTAGGCTTAATTTGAAATTGGTTTTGTATTTGGGAATATTTGGCAAATCCGAAAATAGGGCTTAATTTAGTCCCAAACTACTTGTAGCGCGGGAACGTCAGGCTGTGAAAAAACTAAAATCAACGTCTTGAGAATCTCATATTTGAGATTTTTCTCCGGTAGCTCTCCGAATACTTTCTAAATTTGAAGAGGTTTTTTCACAGACTGACGTTGGCAGTAATCCCCCATAGTCCGCGTGCCTTACCTCCCGAAGCTAACGGCCATTGCATAAAAAAATCCATAAATTAGCTACACTCATTGCAAGGCCGATTTGTAAACTGTTGCATAATAGCACGAGTGTAATCCTGGTTGGGAAGTGTGTGATACCTCCAGTGGTGGTACATTTTTTTGTAACCCCGATTAGAATATTCTATTTATCCGAAAGAACTTCCTCTTTGAGTGTTTTTTAAAATTTAAATGTTCAGAATCAGAATGAAAGAACAAAATCAAATTTCGATGGAGATTGTCAATCCTAAAACTGCAGGAATAGACATCCGGTAGCAGGAGTCATTTTGTAGCTGTTGGTCAAAAAGAAGAACACGTAAGAGAGTTTGGTGTTTATAATGACGACCTCAAAGCAATATCAAATTGGCTTAAAGAAAATGGCATCCAAACCGTAGCAATGGAAAGTACAGGCACTTATTGGCAAGCATTATATGCTGTTTTGCTCAGCGATGGTTTTCAAGTGATATTGTGCAATGGAAAATTTACCAAAAACATCAAGGAAAGAAAACCGATGTACAAGACTGCCAATGGATACAAAAATTACATTCCATCGGTCTATTATCTGGAAGTTTTTTGCCGGATTTACAAACTGAACAACTGCGAACTTATTGCCGACACAGAGCTGGTTTAATTGATCTTGCTGCTGACACAAGCAAGAAAATGCAAAAATACCTTCGTTTACTCAATCTTCGATTGGATATAATTGTTAAAGATATTTGTGGTTTGACGGGACTTAAGATGATAGAAGCCATTTGCAATGGAGAAACTGATGCCCAGAAATTAGCCTCTTTAAGAAACGGAAACTGTAAAAAAAGTGAAGCAGAAATGCAAAAAGCACTCCAAAGCAATGGCCGTAAAGATTATCTATTTGCTCTAAAGCAGGAATACCAGATGTATCAAAATCTGCAAAATCAGATCAAAGACTGCGATATAGAAATAAAAAAATTACTTCAAGACCAGATTGATAGCAACAACAATAAAAAGCAACATTACACGGATCCGAAAATTCACAAAAGAGTCAATAAAAACACACCTAAAAATATTGATTTAAACCTGATGGGTTATCAATACTTCCGAAGGAGTAGATTTGTTAAAATATAAGGATTTAGCCATCAAACCTTACTTACATTAATGAGCGAAGTAGGTTTAGAAGGATCAAAAAATTCGGCACAGCCAAGCAATTTGCAAGTTGGCTCAGACTTACTCCAAACAATAAAATAAGCGGTGGAAAAGTACTCAGCAGTCGCGTGCCAAAAGGAGTAATCGCTTGAAAATAGCCTTACGAAATGCTGCCAATGCCATCGGGAATTTAAAAGAATCAACACCTCTGAGAGACTTTTTTCATCGAATTAATTTTAGAAAAGGAAGAGTGTCTGCCATAAGTGCAACAGCAAGAAAATTAGGTATAATCATTTGGAATATGATTGTCAAAAATACCTCATACTATAATCCAGAAAATTACTTATATTTAGACGAAAAAAGAAAACTAGCGGTACAAAAAAGAATACAAAAACAAATGGAAAAACATCAATTCAAAGTCGATGATTTTAACTTTATAACCATTTAGTTTTTAGATATCTATAAAACGTTAGTTAGAATGTTACGAAACCGCTCAAAAAACACAACCAAAAATGAGAAATAACACTTCCAAAATTTATATGTTTAAAGTCAAGGAAGATTATATTTTCTACTTATCAGAATTAATAATTGACACTATTCAGAAAAGCAAAAGGCTTAAAAAATATGAAGATGAAATAGAACTCATATTGAAAAACAATGCAGACAAAAAGTTAGTTGAAACTGAATTTTTCGAGTCAATTAGTGATAAAACAAGTCGATTATTCCAATACATCTTTAATTTAATTGGAGATGAAACTAAACAAGCAGTTTCATATAGAAAATTCAGAAAGTTACTTTATAAAAACAAACGAATCCTTAACATAGAAATTAGTAGTTTAAGTCAAGAAGAAGAATTAATAATTGGAGAATTTAATAAGTTGAGAAATTGGTCGCTACATATTCCTGAATCAATCTATGTGCATAAAAGAGAGTTTTTTAAAGTTGATGAAAAATTTATTGATAAATACAAACTAATTATCGCTGTTGATTATTATAAATATTTTGAAATAGAATTTTTAGCACAACTGAAAGATGAAATAAACCAAGTTTTAGAAGGTGTCGAAATAGTTTTGACAAAAATGAAGAAGACTATTCAATTTTAGTTGGTGGAGAAGTGGAATATCAAGAAGATGTTTTTGTTAGCAAACCATACGCAATTATGGAAGTTGCGCAAAAATCTTGGATACTCAAAAAGGAAAGTAAAAACACTACTGCCAACACACGTTTGGCGCAATTGCGAATTTTGTGGTAAATTCACGTTCACATTTCGCAAGAAATTTTATCTTTAACAGAAAGTAATCAGTTCCGAAGTTCGCAACTGACGCCAAGCGTGGGAACGTCAGGCTGTGAAAAAACTAAAATCAACGTCTTGAGAATCTCATATTTGAGATTTTTCTCCGGTAGCTCTCCGAATACTTTCTAAATTTGAAGAGGTTTTTTCACAGACTGACGTTATAGGCAAGCTTAAATCAAATAGTTCTGAAAATGAAAAAATTGACAATTAAATTTACATTACTTACAACTATTTTTCTCTTAGCTAGTTGTGAAGAAAAAGTTCAAAAAATATCCAAATTAAGTTCAAATCAATCACT
>NZ_MUFW01000011.1:0-6106 GCF_002017935.1 Flavobacterium sp. LM4
TTTGAATTTGAAGCCTTATATATTTATCTTCAACATATTTAATCTGATCCAGTAATATGATTTCTAACATATCGGCTTCGTGATGTTTAAATGTTATTTTTAATTTCTTTTTACTATCAAACAAGGTGGATTGTTTTTTTAGAAATCCTGTTTTTGAATCCATTTTATTAGTAATATCTAAAGCAATTGAAAACATTGATTTCTCCTTTCTTGTTATAGGGTTGGTGTTGTAAACAGGCTGTAGGGTCGCCGCTATTATTACAAATGTTTCTGGTGGAAGTTTTAGATCTATTTGCATTTTAGCATTCGGTTTTAGGTTCTGTTAATTCTTTTTCGCAATCACAGCAAACAATTACTGTTGTTTCGCATCCGCATACAGCATCTAATACTTTGATTTTCTTTTCTCTGTGAGAACAATTTATTTGCTGAATATCCATTTTACTGATTGGTTAAGTGCGTGAATAACTTTACTGGTTTCTTCGTAGTTCATTTTCTTTAATGGCTTTTTAACAGGCGATTTTGTTTTTAAAAAATGATCTAAAACGTCAAGATCTGCAACCTCTTTTCCATTCACTTTTTTAGTCCATTGTGCTATCCTTAGAATTGCTAAAATTGACATGTGCTGGGCATTTTTTTTGTCAAATTTTGACCATAGATCTTTTACATGTTCTTTTAAACCAAGCTGTTTTAAAATCCTATTCGCCTGGTCGAAAGTCAAATCATTTGTAGAGGTCCTTTTTTCATCTGCCGTAGCCCATTGCACCCATTCTTCCTTTGTGTCTTTATTGGGTGTGTGTATGGCAATTAATCGTTTTTGGTCTGATGTTGCCATTGTAACAATTGGAGTGATTGACGTTTCCATAATATGACTGATTTGTGTAATAGTTGAGATTATTACTGATTATGGTAATATTGATACCGGATACAAAACGTTAGATTATATCCGGTAAACTGAACTACTTGCCGAAATTCTGTTTAAGAAGTGTTTTAATCCTAAATTGCAGCCATTCGTTAAAAGTGGCTATTTCCTTTCGGTTGGTTATGATGAGTACAATAACCAATACTATAATTGTACTAAGATTTGACTGGTTCATTGTAAAAATTGAATTTGTAGTTTTTTGTAAAATCAACAGCACTTAATGAAAGCGGTACTGCTGTTTTTGTTCCGTCATCATTTATCACGGCTGCTTCACAAAACCAAACTGATTTTTTAGGTTTATAGGCTTTGGAAATTATATCAACACCATCTGTAAATTCTTCGCTATTAAAGTCCTTTGTTAATTTTTGAAGCTCTAAAACACGGTTACTTTTTAAATTACCTTTTGCATCTTTTTTCAATAAATTGAATACCATTCTTACCAATGCAGCTGTTTCTTTGTCTTTCGCTAATGATGAAATGAATTTTTCAACTTTGGCAATTCCGGCATTTACAGTATCGTCCCAGGCATCATTAATTCGATAGCCAATGGTAATCTCTCCTTTTTCATAAGAAAAAGTATGTGTCATTTGTTTCTCCTTTACACCATATACATCAGCTTTAAGTTTTAAAACATTTTCGAAGTATTTAAAAGCTTCTGTTTTAGCTATTGAAAGAAGATCTGAAGCTTGCAACAATAGATGAACAGCTTTAGGTACTGTTTGCTCCACTATTTCCTTATAGGCTGTACGATCTTCTTCTTTCCTTGATTCTGCTTTCGCAAGTGCAGCTCTTAACTGTTCCGGGCTATAATTAGATAAATCCAATAGGTTTAAACTTTGATTTGATAATGTTTGAGTATTCATAATGATATTTTTTTAATGATTAATAGTATTGTCTCTTAAAGGTTTTTAGCCAGTTGGTTTGCTTGATAATAATTACACAGGTATTTATTTTATCTTCTATTTTATCCGAAACCTTATAATTTCGAACTTGCTTTTTATCAATCTCACCTTTTTTATAGGAAAGGAAATCCCTTATTGCAGCTCGTTCCTGACTTAAGCAAATTTTTTCACCATCTGTGAGGATCCCTCGTTTTCGGTATTGGATTTCGCCTTTAATCTTTACGGGGACATCCTCAAACAAAAATGAATTTATGATGTCTAAAAAATCTAAGCGCGCTTTGGCTTCTTGGTCGCTAATGTTTGAGTTTATCATTTTTCTTTTTCTAAGAGTTTGTTAATAACATTGTTTAAATCTGATTGAATCTTTATCCTGTCTGGATGGTTAGGATTGTCGGTTAACCATTGTTCTAATTCAGCCTTTTTGTTTTTTAATTGGTTTTTAGTTCGCATAATAAGTAGGTAGTGTTTTAGTAATTTTAATTTCTTCTTTTTGTACACTTACTGAAATAGCATCTATTAAAGGTTTTGGATAAATCGTATTCATTTGATTGATAAAACCGAAATAGTGATACTCTAAACTATTGGTGTGTAGCGGCAAATGAGGCATTGCTTCAATAAACCTTGCTTCTATTTTTTCATACTCTGCATACCACCATTTAGCAATGCCATGATTGGCTAATAACTGTTGTGAATGATTTATAGTTTTACCAAATTTTTTGACACCAACACCAAAATATTTGAAATAATCTTTCATCATATTGCTCTGATGTTAACTGTAAATGATCGATAATTTTGTTTTTGTTATTCATGTTTTTTGACGTTTAAATAATTTCTCTCCAGTATTTTGCTGCTCTCTCCGGAAAAATGGCAAAATCTTCACCACCACCGTTTAACCTTCCATCAGGGAATAACTTAAATCCCTCAACCCATAATTTCAAATCAACATCATATCTTATATCGTCTGCCAAGGCACCTTTAGGCTCTTTTCCCTTTGCCTGCGAAATCCAAACAATACCTTTTCCTTTCTTTAACATCAGTTCTTTTAGTTGATAATACTGTACTTTGTTAATCCTTGTGTATTGAACCGAATCGACAAAAAGAAAGTCTGGTGATTTTGGTTTACTCATTCTGATAATCAATTCATCAAAGGGCTCACGATCTAATAAGACAAAAGAGTTTCCGCAAGTATCCATGTGATTTCTGACAAGTGCGTTTTGAATTGTTGCAGATAATCCTTGCTCTAAAGAATCATAGGCAACTTTGCCAAAATTGGTCAGATACTTTGCAAATTTTATTGCAGCTTCTGTTTTACCCTGACCAGAACCACCAAATATGATTGCCGAAAAAGCTTTATCGGGTGTTCCTAATGTATTTTTCCATTCGCCAGTAAATTCTAAGGGATTGAATTTTTTTGAAAGAACGTTTGATACAGAGTAGGCTCTATTGATTTTCTTTGTCATGCTTTTTTATATTTCTCAAAATAGTTACATCATCTACATTGAACTTGCGGTCTATTTGTGTTTTGGATTTTCCTACTTGCAGCAATTCGATGATTTTGGGAATGTCCTCATGTTTTAACTTCTGTTTCCAATTACCCACACCACTTGAAGCACCTTCTTTCCATTCTAAATTTGAATAATGATTGGGATCTGATGCTGCCAGAAACTGTTTGTATTTCCGGCCATAAGTAAAAAAGAGCCATGATGAAGAGGAATCTCTAATTGTGGGATTTCCTTTCTGAATTTATGACGAAGTCTGAACATTCTGGTTTCCCCAAAAGTGACCGAAGCGATATTCATGTTTTTATTACTGCTCACAGTTTTGTCACTATGCCATCCAACTCCGTCTTTTCCATTTCTGTATAGATTAAGTAATACGGCATTAAATTGTATTTGAGTTTCATTTTCAACACGCTGGCGAATGGTTTGTAGTTCTAATGGCCAGTTTAGATGGGGGTGGCATTCGTCTAAATCATCATCTCTGTACCATGAAACCATTCGGGGGGCGGTAACTATTTTATCGTACATCGGCATATCATATTCTTGCCATTGGGTTTCGTTCAGCAGTTTATCATAATAGTAATCTGATTCTTGTTTCGTGAAAAAATTGTCGATTAACAGTAAGTCAGCATCAGGAACGTCAAATACCTTTTTCCCTCCTGTACCGGTCGAAAATAATTCAGTATCATTAAATAGTCTCATTTTCTTTGTTTTGAGAGAAACAAAATTAGTTCGGATAATAACAATTTTTAATATATTTGTTGTTATAAATTATAACATAATTAATTATGTCGCTATTTTCAGATAATATTAGAACCTTACGGGTAAAGCAAAAAATTTCACAGGAAAAACTGGCAGAGAATTTAGGGATAACCAGAGGCAGGTATGTTAAATACGAAGATGGAACCTCAGAGGCACCTTATGAAATTTTAAAAAAGATAGCACAGCATTATCATATCAGTATCGACTTATTACTTTCGGTCGATATACGTAAAATTAGCGTAGAAGATTTATTAAAGCTGGAAGACAACAGATTAGTCCTGCCTATACAGGTAGACCAGCAAGGAGAAAATTTCATTGAAGTAGTTACTCAAAAAGTAAAAGCAGGGTATTTAAATGGTTATGCAGATCCTGAATACATCGAAAATCTGCAGCAAATCTCATTGCCATTTTTGGGGCCTGGAAAACACAGAGGGTTTCCTGTAGAAGGAGATTCAATGCCCCCTCATGAAGACGGAAGTATAATTATTGGCCGTTATGTAGAAAGGTTAGGAGAAGTACAGGACGGCAAAACGTACATACTGATTACTAAAAATGAAGGAATGGTATACAAGCGCCTGAACAAAAATAAAAAAAATGCCTTGGTCTTAGAATCCGATAACAGTTTTTATCCTCAATATGAGGTAAAAGTTTCTGATATTATCGAAATTTGGGAATACAGTTGCAGTATCGGTCGTACAGATAAAAAACAGGAATTAAACGAAATAGAAATCATGAAAGAATTACTTCTGGAAGTAAAAAGAGAAGTAATGGAACTGAAAAGTAATAAATCATAAGGTTAGTTCGATATATTGACTTTCTCGAAGTCTCACGACTTTGATTTTTATGAACAGATTAAAATCTTCTGCAAAGAAGTTATTTACTAGAATATAGAAACCAAATAAAATCTATTGATCTGTCAAGTTTATCAAAACATCTTCCTTAATCCATTTAACTTCATCATTTTCTAAAACAACAATCATTTTATCGCCATCTTTCACTTCTCCGGAAATTATTTTCTTGGCCAGTGGTCTTCGTAAATGACTTCTGATGATGCTTTTTATTGGTCTTGCACCATATTTTGCATTATATCCGTTTTCGGCAAGATAAAGTTTAGTTTCCATCGGGATTTCAACTTCGATTTTCATATTTTTGAGTAAATCTGAAAACTCTTTTTTAAGATGGATTTCAAATATTTTTAAAGCATTTTCTTTGCTGATAGGCGCAAAAGGTACAATTTCTGTCAATCGGCCTAAAAATTCAGGTCTGAAATAATTAGCCATGATTTCCATTAGTGAAGATGAACCCGGAATTTGACCATTATTGAACGTTTCTACAATATGATCTGACCCAATATTTGAGGTAAAAAGAATAATAGCATTAGAGAAATCACCTTCTTTTCCAAGTCGGTCATGTAATTTTCCTTCGTCCATAATTTGAAGGAATACATCATAAACAGAGGCATGTGCTTTTTTCAATTTCATCAAATAATACAATAGAATACGGTTTTTGTCTTATTTTATTGACCAGCAATCCGCCTTCTTCATAGCCTACATATCCCGGAGGAGCTCCGTAAAGCAATGCTGCCGAATGTTCTTCTTTAAATTCAGACATATCAAAACGAATAATGGCATTTTCATCCTGAAAAAGAAACTCCGCCAGACTTTTGGCTAACTCTGTTTTTCCTGTTCCTGTTGGTCCTAAAAAAAGAAGGATGCAATAGGTTGTCCCGCTTTGCTTAATCCGGATCTTGATTCTAAAATTGATCCTGCTACTGTTGCAATACAATGATCCTGCCCAATTACTCTGCGGTTTAAAACATCTTCAATATTATTTAGTTTTTGTTTTTCTTCTTCATTTAATTTCCCTGCAGGAATACCTGTTTTTTGAGCAATTATAAGAGATAAATCAAAAGCCTCAATATGAATACGTTTGTCCAGTGCTCTTTCTTCAAGAGTATGGATAAGGTTTTCAATATGTTTAATGATAGCTTCAGAAGTTTCAAAAATTTGTGGCTCATTTTCATC
>NZ_MUFW01000012.1:0-5003 GCF_002017935.1 Flavobacterium sp. LM4
GACATTTTTTATACTGGGCGGTGTGGCTATAGGTAATGTGTAAGTAGCAGTACCGGAAGCTGCTATCTGCAATTCGCCTTTAGTATCTGTGAAATTTTGTGAAAAAGAAAAATGTGTAGCTAAAAGAAAAATGAAAAAGTAAAAGTGTTTCATATCACAGTTTATTGCTTGATAATTTTAAATGATTTTGGGGCACCTGATTTGTAGTTAACTAAAACAACATACACCCCTGACGGATATGACTGAAACAAAATATTCTGGGTATTTGTATTTTTAGTTCCCTGAAACGTTTTTAAAACCTGTCCTGTAAGTGAAAAAAGCTGGATGGAGGTTACATAATTGTCATCCCTCAGTTCCCATTTTAGATACAGTTCTTCTTTTACCGGATTGGGATAGTAGGAAATCATATCCTCTCCTTCTATTTTTTCCAGGTCTTCATCAACAATGGCTTCAATTTCTTTAATCTGTTTTCCTGTTTCCGGCGGGCAGTTAACGCACAATGTCCTGCTTGTCTGATTGCCGGCATTATCATAACTAAACTTAATCTTCGTTTGGTTTTGGGCAGTGGACAATAGCGAAAAGGCTAACACCATTAGTATAATATAATATTTCATTAAACTGATTCTTTTAAAGTGATAAACTTATTTTTTTTTGGGCAGCTAATAACAGCTTCATCTGAGATTTCAACTCTTCGATTTCCTTATTTTGCTGAATTAAATACAATGTAAGCTCTTCGATTTTTTCCTGCTGAACTTTTGCCATTTCTCCAAGTGCCAACCCTTTTTCTGTTATTTCTTTAGCAGACGGTACATTAGGCAAATGACCATTTTGAGCGATGTACTCCTCTACTTTTGTAAGTGGTTTCAAATCATAGTTTTTTGCAAAAACATAATCAGCCCAGGTGTTGTAAACTTTTACTTCTTCTGCCCTTACTTTTCCTTTTACTGAAAGTTTGTAGGTATCTGAACCGTCTGTGAAGTTTGAGGTTCCAATGCCGATATTTGCATCTGTTAGAATGTTTCCTTCTATTTTGGCGCTGCCAGAAACTACAAATTTATGTTCTGGTAAGTAATTTCCCCAATTTGCAATAACGACTCTGGAATTTGGTTTTGGAAAATGCATGTAAACATTATCATTGCCATCTTCATAAAGTTTCATTAGTTCTTGTTGGGCCTTATTATAAAATGCCACTTGACCAATTCCTTCAGTCTCAGCTTCAAAAAAGAAATCTTCTATAATTATTCCTATCATCGATAGTTAAAGCGACAGTTGGTTTAGTATTAAGTACGTTTGATTGAGGAAAATCATAAAAAACGAATAACCTGCCACCATCCGAGGCATCTCTTACAGACCCTAAATTCAAAACTCTGGATTTTCTATTTCTATCTTTCCAATCAATAAAACTTGAACCATTGGGAAGAGCTGTAGAAAATTCACCTGCATATGCTTTAACAGTACCTACCACTTCTAACTTAGCAGTCGGATCAGTTGTTCCAATACCTACATTCGTATTCGTAGTTGTACTATTAGGTAATACACTCGCAGCTCCTCCAGCACCAGTACTAATTTGTGCCTTTAGCGTTGTATTAAAAAAAAGAGTTCCCAAAAAAAGTAGTGTAATTTTATTTTTCATTTTGTCTGAATTTATTTATTGTAAAGCAGTGCAATATTAATAAATAAAGAAGGAATTATTCTTAATAAAAAAAATCTAAAATATAGAAATGAATTTTCATTAAAAAAACAAACTAATAATTATTTTAAATATAGTTTCACAAGAAAAAAAACACTATTTCATTACAAAATGTACCAATTACTTATATAATTATCTCTACAAAGACATCTATCACAAATGATAAATCTAAAAAACTATCCAAACAAACTTTTCCTAAAATAAACAGCTAACCACAGCAGATAAATAAAATTATCCAAAGCCTGCGCCATAACGATCCCTTGGATACCGAATATTACAACAAAATAATGACTCAAAAAATACAAAACAGCAAGTGAAGCTATTTCTGAAAGAATAAAAGCCTTTGTCATTTTTTTTGCAAAAAACTGAAATCCCAAAACCAATGCAGCAGATTTTAGAATATCGCCCGTTAATTGCCAAAAAAACAAGGTCGTAACTGGCAAAAAATCAGGAGTAAAGAGCAATTTTATAATAAAAAATCGAGCAAAGTAAATAACAGTTACCGCAAGTACAAATAGTGGCAAAATATTTTTATAAAAAGTCCGGAAAATATTTTGTGTCTCTTTGTTATTTTTGGCTATTGACAATTTTGGAAAAAAATAAACACTTAAAATTGTGGTAATAAACATCATATAATAAGTTGAAATCCTGGTCATCGTTTCCCAAAAACCGGCTTGCTCCAATCCTACCACTTCAATTATATTTTTTCGAATGACCAAATAAACTAATGACCCGACATAGAAATTCAACCTCATTATTGTTTTTTGTTACGTTTTTATTTCATCAGTAAAGAGCTTAGTCTTTCATCAATAATTAAATTTCGAAATTTGATTTTGAAACTATAAAAAAGTTATCATCTAATTCACTTATGGCTTTGGTTTCCCTGTGTCAGGGTCATTAGTTTATTTGGTCATTCGAAAAAATATAATTGAAGTGGTAGGATTGGAGCAAGCCGGTTTTTGGGAAACGATGACCAGGATTTCAACTTATTATATGATGTTTATTACCACAATTTTAAGTGTTTATTTTTTTCCAAAATTGTCAATAGCCAAAAATAACAAAGAGACACAAAATATTTTCCGGACTTTTTATAAAAATATTTTGCCACTATTTGTACTTGCGGTAACTGTTTATTTACTTTGCTCGATTTTTTATTATAAAATTGCTCTTTACTCCTGATTTTTTGCCAGTTACGACCTTGTTTTTTTGGCAATTAACGGGCGATATTCTAAAATCTGCTGCATTGGTTTTGGGATTTCAGTTTTTTGCAAAAAAAATGACAAAGGCTTTTATTCTTTCAGAAATAGCTTCACTTGCTGTTTTGTATTTTTGAGTCATTATTTTGTTGTAATATTCGGTATCCAAGGGATCGTTATGGCGCAGGCTTTGGATAATTTTATTTATCTGCTGTGGTTAGCTGTTTATTTTAGGAAAAGTTTGTTTGGATAGTTTTTTAGATTTATCATTTGTGATAGATGTCTTTGTAGAGATAATTATATAAGTAATTGGTACATTTTGTAATGAAATAGTGTTTTTTTTCTTGTGAAACTATATTTAAAATAATTATTAGTTTGTTTTTTTAATGAAAATTCATTTCTATATTTTAGATTTTTTTTATTAAGAATAATTCCTTCTTTATTTATTAATATTGCACTGCTTTACAATAAATAAATTCAGACAAAATGAAAAATAAAATTACACTACTTTTTTTGGGAACTCTTTTTTTTTAATACAACGCTAAAGGCACAAATTAGTACTGGTGCTGGAGGAGCTGCGAGTGTATTACCTAATAGTACAACTACGAATACGAATGTAGGTATTGGAACAACTGATCCGACTGCTAAGTTAGAAGTGGTAGGTACTGTTAAAGCATATGCAGGTGAATTTTCTACAGCTCTTCCCAATGGTTCAAGTTTTATTGATTGGAAAGATAGAAATAGAAAATCCAGAGTTTTGAATTTAGGGTCTGTAAGAGATGCCTCGGATGGTGGCAGGTTATTCGTTTTTTATGATTTTCCTCAATCAAACGTACTTAATACTAAACCAACTGTCGCTTTAACTATCGATGATAGGAATAATTATAGAAGATTTCTTTTTGAAGCTGAGACTGAAGGAATTGGTCAAGTGGCATTTTATAATAAGGCCCAACAAGAACTAATGAAACTTTATGAAGATGGCAATGATAATGTTTACATGCATTTTCCAAAACCAAATTCCAGAGTCGTTATTGCAAATTGGGGAAATTACTTACCAGAACATAAATTTGTAGTTTCTGGCAGCGCCAAAATAGAAGGAAACATTCTAACAGATGCAAATATCGGCATTGGAACCTCAAACTTCACAGACGGTTCAGATACCTACAAACTTTCAGTAAAAGGAAAAGTAAGGGCAGAAGAAGTAAAAGTTTACAACACCTGGGCTGATTATGTTTTTGCAAAAAACTATGATTTGAAACCACTTACAAAAGTAGAGAGTACATCGCTCAAAATGGTCATTTGCCTAATGTACCGTCTGCTAAAGAAATAACAGAAAAAGGGTTGGCACTTGGAGAAATGGCAAAAGTTCAGCAGGAAAAAATCGAAGAGCTTACATTGTATTTAATTCAGCAAAAATAAGGAAATCGAAGAGTTGAAATCTCAGATGAAGCTGTTATTAGCTGCCCAAAAAAAATAAGTTTATCACTTTAAAAGAATCAGTTTAATGAAATATTATATTATACTAATGGTGTTAGCCTTTTCGCTATTGTCCACTGCCCAAAACCAAACGAAGATTAAGTTTAGTTATGATAATGCCGGCAATCAGACAAGCAGGACATTGTGCGTTAACTGCCCGCCGGAAACAGGAAAACAGATTAAAGAAATTGAAGCCATTGTTGATGAAGACCTGGAAAAAATAGAAGGAGAGGATATGATTTCCTACTATCCCAATCCGGTAAAAGAAGAACTGTATCTAAAATGGGAACTGAGGGATGACAATTATGTAACCTCCATCCAGCTTTTTTCACTTACAGGACAGGTTTTAAAAACGTTTCAGGGAACTAAAAATACAAATACCCAGAATATTTTGTTTCAGTCATATCCGTCAGGGGTGTATGTTGTTTTTAGTTAACTACAAATCAGGTGCCCCAAAATCATTTAAAATTATCAAGCAATAAACTGTGATATGAAACACTTTTACTTTTTCATTTTTCTTTTAGCTACACATTTTTCTTTTTCACAAAATTTCACAGATACTAAAGGCGAATTGCAGATAGCAGCTTCCGGTACTGCTACTTACACATTACCTATAGCCACACCGCCCAGTATAAAAAATG
>NZ_MUFW01000013.1:0-7136 GCF_002017935.1 Flavobacterium sp. LM4
CGCTATCGGTGGTGCTTATTTGAGGTTCGCCACTTGCTTGTAGTTTTTCTTCCAGTAATTCATAGCGGATTTTGTTTGTTTTAAACGTTCAATTTTCTGCTTGATGTTTTGATTTTTTCAGGGTTATGCTTTGCATCATTTTCTTCCAAAGCATCAAGGTATTGCTGGGTTTTGATTTCGATATACTCTAAATGTTTATCTATTTTCTTTTGATTGAAATTAGCTTTACGGCTATTGTGCGCTCGGCTTTTAGTTCCATCAATAGCAATGGTTTCCCCTGCTATTAAATCGGCATCTTTCAAGAAAACGACAAAGAGTTTGAACAAGTTTTTTAATGCTGCAGGATTGTTCTTTCTAAAATCAGATATGCTGTGGTAGTTCGGTCGAATGTCTTCTAACAACCACTGCATTTCAATGTTTCTAAAACATTCTTTTTCCAGTTTGCGGCTACTTCTTAATCCATTGAGATAGCCGTATAAATAGATTTTCAAAAACACTTTGATATTATAGCTCGGTCGACCTTCTGATTTAATAGAAGTAACTGCAAAACCAAGTTTTTCCAAATCTAAAAAGGTTACAAAAGCATCTATAAAACGTACTTGATTATCGGCAGATATTGCATCTTCTAAACTTGAAAAACGCATTTGTTGGCGGGAAATTCCTTGTATATGTTGCATTACGAAAATACGAAAAATCCTGTTTTTAAACAATACTTTTCTATATTTGTTTACAACAAAACGGAAGTTTTTTCACAGACTGACGTTAGTGGCAATTTAAACGAACCCGATATAAAATCTTATGAAATTTGAAAAAATCTTATTAATAATTTGTGTAATACTTTCTTTATTTTCATGTAAAGAAGATAAAATTGTTACGGTTTATAGTGAAGAGGATTTGTTTAAAAATAAAGGAAAAAAACACGAATAATCGATACATTATGTTTAAATGAAGAACGTAAAGCTAAAGAAGATATAAAAAACGGGGAAATTTATACAAATATTTCAGAAATCAATTTTACAAAATCATATACAACAGATATTGAATATAAAAAGATTGAAACTTTACTTCTAAAAAAAGGAATCCGAATAGATTCAACATTTCTTCCCAATTGTTTTGGCAGACCTAAAGGTTTCAAAAAATATTGTTATCAAGATATTATGCGAAAAGAAATTTTGAAAAAATACGGTTCAAAATTAATTGATTCATTAAAGTCAATAGTAGAAAAAGAATATGTTTTAAATCATATTGACAAAATTTATGACATGCATGATTGTGATAGAAATTCAATTTATCCTGATAAAAAAAAGTTCAAAGATTTTTTTGACGAAACAAAAAATGATTTTATAAGATCATTTCATATCCAAAAGGATACAAATTTAAAAATGAAAAATACTTTTCTTACACTGATGTAGATTTTGTTTTAACAAAAAATGGAAAAATTTCAAATTTAAAAGTAGAATCAAAATTCCAAAATACAGAAAATCAAAAATATAAATCTTACTTTGAGAATTTTGTAAAGAAATTTATTATCGAAAAAAAATGGACTCCAGCTAAAAGTTCTGGAATTGTAGTTAACGGTAATTTTAGAACAGTATTCTTTCATAAATAAACTGCCACTAACAGGCGTTTGGCAAGATTGCGAATTTCGCAGTAAATACACGTTTATTTCTCGCAAGAAATTTTATCTTTGATAGAAAATAATCGGTTCCGAAGTTCGCAACCTCTCCAAGCGCCGGGACGTTACCAGCAAGCTTGCCGCAGAAACTAAAAAAGATGACTAAAGCAGAATTTGAAAATATCGGAGTAAAAAGCAAGACTAACAAAGTCATTAATTTAATTTTTTGCATTGTAACCATAATACTTTCTACATTTTTTCAAATTAAATTTTTCAGTCTTTTTAGCTTAAATCTTTCCGAAATTAATTTTCTGATTGTAATCTTTCTTTATGTAGTTTTTTTGTCTCTGTTTGCATTAGGTTGTTACGGAATATTTATTTTATTGAATCCGATAAAAACAAGTTACTGGAAAAATGAAATGACTGAAGATGATAATAAAAATGTAATTAAAGAATTATTTACAAAGCTAAATGGTAAAAACTATGTGAATAGAGATAATTTTATTCAATTTGATTACAAGAAAAGTTACTGGAGTTATACACATCAAATTTATTTCTTCATTGAAAATAATTTAATCTCAGTAAATACTATAATTATTGACAGTAATCCAAAAGGTGGATTTTTGGATTTTGGTGCGAAATTAAGATTACATAAAAAACTAAACAGATTTTTTAATAATAAAGCCAGCTGGTAACAGGCGTTTGGCAAGATTGCGAATTTTGTAGTAAATTCACGTTTACATTTCGCAAGAAATTTTATCTTTGATAGAAAATAATTTGTTCCGAAGTTCGCAACCTCGCATTCTATGGCAAAATCCAAGTAAAAAACGCTAAAATTATGCTGCAAATTTTTGAATGTTTACATAAGGTGTTCCGCGGTTAATAGTTGCAAAAATTCGCCCCAATAGTTTGCATCTTATATTATTTAAAAACCAACATTTTCGATTTCCCTTCGCCTACTTTCCGTGCCATAATATTGTTTGAGTTCCGCGTCGTGTTTTTTGCTATTTAAAGCACACATATTCAGTAACGATTTTAGTTTTTTATCTGCTAGATGATTGACCTTTGTCCTTCCTTTTATAGAAACTTCCAGAACTGTATTGAAATGGAGCCACTCCAGCATAACAAGCCACTTTGTCGCCAGTTTTCGAAGGATTGAAACGATTTGGTAACTAAGATAATATACAAGGCAGTTTGTGGCCCAACCCCTGGAATACTTTGAATGAGCTCGTTCTGCAATTTGAGCTGCTCATTGGATTGAATGATTTCTTTCATTTTCCTTTCTACTTTTTCGATTGCTTTTTGAAGTTGTTTAATAACTACTTTATTAATTTTTAAAACATCACCCATAGCTTCTTTGGGAATATAACCGATTCCTTCACTGGTACTTCCAATGATACGCAAGCTTTTAAGTAGTTTTTTCACGTTCTGTAAAAAGTAATTTAAGTTCCATTAATGATAACTCTGGAAGCTGTGTTAATCGCAACTTGTGCAAATGTGTTAAGGTATAAAATGCAATATCTTTAGAGTCATTTTTATCAGTTTTCCCTCTGGAGATTCCTTTGCTGCGTTTGATTTCAATGGCGGGAATCATCCAATAATCGATCTTGTACCGTGTCAAATAACATCCCAAAGGAAGTGAATAAACACCCCGTATCTTCAAAGCTGATCAACACCTCTTCTAAAGCAATTTTTTCGATTGTTTAGCTGCTTTACAATCTCTTTAATTCCTTTGTTGTCGTTACTTACCACAAAGTGAACTATTTTCTTTCCTAATGGCTTCTCAAGAAAAGTGACGTCTAATTTTGACTTAGAAACATCAATCCCTACAAAAAATAAATACTTTTCATACATTTGATTTTAAGTGAAATAAAAAGTTGAATTTGCTTTAAAAGCCTTTATTAGACCCGTTGTCTATCATTCTATTTGAAGCCATTCAACAAAACTCAAGGAGGAGCAGAAGACTAATGCGAGGTATGGATCATGAGTCTGGCCAAGCGCGTAGTTCACTTCTGCTTTCCTTTGAGAAATTTACAAAATTTATGCTTTACAAAGTAAAGGCCAAGCGCCGGAACGTTAGCAGGCATTTTACCGCAGAAAACTAAAAACCACTAAAAATCAAATGAAAAAAAGGACTTCTATTTCTAGCTTTATTGTTTAGTCTAAAATCTATTTCCCAACAGAAAAATGACATCAAACTTTCCGAAATAAAATTGTGCGAACTAACTTTAGACAACTTAAAGCAAAATGATGTTGAATTAAAAACAAATCAATTTGGAAGAAATGGATTTGTGTTCAGATGGTTTTGTACAAGATGGAAGGTTTGAAAATAGAATTGGATATACTTCAAAATTATATCCAGGTGTTATCTTTCAGAAATATCGTAAAGATTTAAATTCAATTGGGAAAATTCATTTAACAAAAGATTTCAAGGGATATTTACCTGACGGAAAATATGTAGACTTAAAGAACATTAAAGCGGGGGAACTTATCGCAAAATATGATAGTTTAGACATTTGGACTTCTCGTGGTTGTTCTGATTATTTAGGAATAAATAGAAACAAAGAAATTTATTTTTATGTAAAATTAAATAAGCAAAAAGAACCTCGTTATCCAATAGATGATAAATATTATTCCGAACAACAAATAGAAGGAATTGATATTGTTTCTGATTGTTATTCAACTCAACAAAACACTCAAAAAAACAAACCTTTATATATCGTCGAAGGTAAAGAAGTGACCGAAGAAATTATCGCCGAAATAAAACCTGATGACGTAGAATCGATAAATGTCTTAAAAGATATAAGCGCAACCAAAAAATACGGCGAAAAAGGAAAAAATGGAGTTATAGAAATTTACTTGAAAAAGAAGTAAAAAAACGCCTGCTAACACACGCTACAAGCAATTTGGGTATTAGGCTTAATTTGAAATTGGTTTTGTATTTGGATGATTTGGCAAATCCGAAAAATGGGCTTAATTTAGTCCCAAACTACTTGTAGCGCGGGAACGTCAGGCTGTGAAAAAACCTCCTTTTCCAGTTAAAACCTCTAGATTTTACTTTACTGTAATTCAAATAAAGCCTTATATTGAATCACTTTTTTAGGCTGCTAATTTCTCGGGATAAAAATTAGTTGTTGTATGAAGCTTTAAATAACTCGTTTTTAGTAAAAACAAGACTTTTGCCTTGTAGGGTGAGTTCCATTTTTGAAGTTTTGCAATAAGTTCGGGAACGCCCAGTATATTGATACTGCGTTTAATGTTATAGACCAACATAATTAAGCTGTGTTCTCCGTTTACTTTTTCCAATCCTGTTAAATTAGTGTGATTATAGCCCCATTGCCGTTTGATAGTCCCAAAGATATGCTCGTTGATTTCCTGACCGCTTGCGGTAGAGCTGTGGATTTGCGTGATAACGTTTGTTGTTTTCTTCTACGGCATCAGCATATTGACTGCGGTCTATATCTCGTCCAGCCACTCTGCTGGTACATAACTGCTTTACGCGGACACTCCCTGCACTTGGATGTTCGGTATCTCTTGAATTCATAACTATCGCTATCAGTTTTCTTGTGCCAGTGACCTGTGGTTTTAAGCGTTCTCCCTCAGGGCAAGTATAGGTGTCGGTGGTTTGGTCGTATTGGAACTTCGAGATCAAATAACCCTCAGCTATCCTTTCTTTATTTTTCCCCTGTTCGGGCTGTGCTACAATTGTAGTGATGTTCGCTTTTTTGCAGATTTCTATTTGTTTGCCATTATGATAGCCTTTGTCCACTAATGCAGTATAAGTTTCAATTCCTAAATTTTCTTTGGCTTCTATGCAAATGGCAGATAAAGCGCTAACGATCGTTCTTGTTGATCGTATGAGTGGCTACCACAAGATTGTGTTTGGCATCGACTGCAGCCTGCATATTAAATGAGATTTCAACCACTTGCCCTTGCACTAATAGGGCTCTGGCATCACTATCGGTGGTGCTTATTTGAGGTTCGCCACTTGCTTCTAGTTTTTCTTCCAGTAATTCATAGCGGATTTTGTTTTGTTTTAAACGTTCAATTTTCTGCTTGATGTTTTTGATTTTTTCAGGGTTATGCTTTGCATCATTTTCTTCCAAAGCATCAAGGTATTGCTGGGTTTTGATTTCGATATACTCTAAATGTTTATCTATTTTCTTTTGATTGAAATTAGCTTTACGGCTATTGTGCGCTCGGCTTTTAGTTCCATCAATAGCAATGGTTTCCCCTGCTATTAAATCGGCATCTTTCAAGAAAACGACAAAGAGTTTGAACAAGTTTTTTAATGCTGCAGGATTGTTCTTTCTAAAATCAGATATGCTGTGGTAGTTCGGTCGAATGTCTTCTAACAACCACTGCATTTCAATGTTTCTAAAACATTCTTTTTCCAGTTTGCGGCTACTTCTTAATCCATTGAGATAGCCGTATAAATAGATTTTCAAAAACACTTTGATATTATAGCTCGGTCGACCTTCTGATTTAATAGAAGTAACTGCAAAACCAAGTTTTTCCAAATCTAAAAAGGTTACAAAAGCATCTATAAAACGAACCTGATTATCGGCAGATATTGCATCTTCTAAACTTGAAAAACGCATTTGTTGGCGGGAAATTCCTTGTATATGTTGCATTACGAAAAATACGAAAAATCCTGTTTTTAAACAATACTTCCCTATATTGTTTACAACAAAACGGAAGTTTTTTCACAGACTGACGTTATGGGCAATTTTGAAACAGAAACCTCGAATGAAAAACAAACTATTAATAATTTTATTTTCACTATCAACATTAACAGCTTTCGGACAGAAAAAAATGGATAATAAATATATTACTTGGGACGACTTCGTTGATGGATTTGGTAAAGAAATGGTTTCTGCCGAAGATGTTTTTAATAATATGGCTAAGAATGGACTTAAAAACAACACAATGACAAAAATGGATTTTACTTTTGTTTCAGACAAAAAAAGAAAATCTAATAAAGTTGGGTGAATTTCTTAAAGCTCATTATCCATATTCAGTTAAAGAGGTAAAAAGATTTGATAAACTTTGGGAAATAAATGGAGAAACAAATGAGTTTCCAATGACAGCGGACAATTTACTATATTGGGCATTAGATATGTACAAGCGAGGTTATGAATTTGACGCTACAATTGACGCTTATGGTGGACTTGCTGATTCAAAAACAGCAAAATTTCCAATTTTTGACCCTACAAAAACTGATTATTATTTGACAAAGGTTTAGAATGTTATAACAAAGGGGATTTAAGCGGTTCAATATTTAATTGGACTTGGCAATAGAAGTAGATTCAAAAGAACCAAATGCTTATTATTCAAGAGCAATTGTCAAAAACGAACTTTACACTTGGAAATCTGCACTTAAAGATTATGACAAAGCAATTGAAATTGCACCAAAATTTGTTAGTGCATTAATAAACCGAGGCGGTCTTAAGGACCAAAACGGAGATTATCAAGGAGCAATTACTGAGTATGAAACAGTTTTGAAACTTGAAAAATTGGA
>NZ_MUFW01000014.1:0-3475 GCF_002017935.1 Flavobacterium sp. LM4
ATAAAAAGGCTTGGTAAAGTGGATAAAGGTTGTACTTTTGCACCCGCAACAGCGAAGCGTTCATCGAAATACTGACAGGCAAACGAATTTAAAGGAAAAGAAATTTTCTAAAAAAAAAGATTCAAAAAAGCTTGTGAGATTTGAAAATGCTTTTTACATTTGCACCCGCAAAACACGGAAAGTTCATTGAGGTATTGGAAGGAAAATTAGAAAAAGGAAACGAAAAAAAAGTTTCAAAAATTTTTAAATTTTTTCTTGCGAGAAACAAAAAGAAGTTTTACTTTTGCACCCGCTTTGAGAGATAAACGATAGGCGAAAAGAATAAAAAATATTACGTTCGTAGACATATTGAATTGACAGCCGCTTTAACAGAGATGTTAAGGCAAAAGAATAAGAGTAATAGAATCGGAAGATTCGATAAGAACCGATAGATACTGATTCGAATAACAATACGATTTGATGTAAATTAAATCAACAATATACGATGAAGAGTTTGATCCTGGCTCAGGATGAACGCTAGCGGCAGGCTTAACACATGCAAGTCGAGGGGTATTTATCTTCGGATAGAGAGACCGGCGCACGGGTGCGTAACGCGTATGCAATCTACCTTTTACAGAGGGATAGCCCAGAGAAATTTGGATTAATACCTCATAGTATTACGACCTGGCATCAGGATGTAATTAAAGTCACAACGGTAAAAGATGAGCATGCGTCCCATTAGCTAGTTGGTAAGGTAACGGCTTACCAAGGCTACGATGGGTAGGGGTCCTGAGAGGGAGATCCCCACACTGGTACTGAGACACGGACCAGACTCCTACGGGAGGCAGCAGTGAGGAATATTGGACAATGGGCGCAAGCCTGATCCAGCCATGCCGCGTGCAGGATGACGGTCCTATGGATTGTAAACTGCTTTGTACGAGAAGAAACACTCCTATGTATAGGAGCTTGACGTATCGTAAGAATAAGGATCGGCTAACTCCGTGCCAGCAGCCGCGGTAATACGGAGGATCCAAGCGTTATCCGGAATCATTGGGTTTAAAGGGTCCGTAGGCGGTTTAGTAAGTCAGTGGTGAAAGCCCATCGCTCAACGGTGGAACGGCCATTGATACTGCTGAACTTGAATTATTAGGAAGTAACTAGAATATGTAGTGTAGCGGTGAAATGCTTAGAGATTACATGGAATACCAATTGCGAAGGCAGGTTACTACTAATTGATTGACGCTGATGGACGAAAGCGTGGGTAGCGAACAGGATTAGATACCCTGGTAGTCCACGCCGTAAACGATGGATACTAGCTGTTGGGGGCAACTTCAGTGGCTAAGCGAAAGTGATAAGTATCCCACCTGGGGAGTACGTTCGCAAGAATGAAACTCAAAGGAATTGACGGGGGCCCGCACAAGCGGTGGAGCATGTGGTTTAATTCGATGATACGCGAGGAACCTTACCAAGGCTTAAATGTAGTTTGACCGATTTGGAAACAGATCTTTCGCAAGACAAATTACAAGGTGCTGCATGGTTGTCGTCAGCTCGTGCCGTGAGGTGTCAGGTTAAGTCCTATAACGAGCGCAACCCCTGTTGTTAGTTGCCAGCGAGTCATGTCGGGAACTCTAACAAGACTGCCAGTGCAAACTGTGAGGAAGGTGGGGATGACGTCAAATCATCACGGCCCTTACGCCTTGGGCTACACACGTGCTACAATGGCGGTACAGAGAGCAGCCACTGGGCGACCAGGAGCGAATCTATAAAACCGGTCACAGTTCGGATCGGAGTCTGCAACTCGACTCCGTGAAGCTGGAATCGCTAGTAATCGGATATCAGCCATGATCCGGTGAATACGTTCCCGGGCCTTGTACACACCGCCCGTCAAGCCATGGAAGCTGGGGGTGCCTGAAGTCGGTGACCGCAAGGAGCTGCCTAGGGTAAAACTGGTAACTAGGGCTAAGTCGTAACAAGGTAGCCGTACCGGAAGGTGCGGCTGGAACACCTCCTTTCTAGAGCCTTAGTGTTAGCATTTGTGCACGCTGAGGAAAAAAGATGAAGATCTTTAAAGTTCTGAATTGAAAGATTGTATTACTCTTGCTGTTAATTTAAAAAAAAATGAAAATTAAGTAAAACAGAGTCTCGTAGCTCAGCTGGTTAGAGTACTACACTGATAATGTAGGGGTCGGCAGTTCGAGTCTGCCCGGGACTACTTTTTAAAATCAAATTGACAATTATTAATTGACAATTGATAATTAAAAAGACTGATTAGCTTAATTAAAAGGAAATTTTAGAGGTTGAGTAACCGTTTTAAGTACTGTTAACTGAAAACTGTTAACTGACAACTAAAAAATGGGGATTAGCTCAGCTGGCTAGAGCGCCTGCCTTGCACGCAGGAGGTCAACGGTTCGACTCCGTTATTCTCCACGAAATAATTGACAATTATCAATTGATAATTATTAATTGTTAAAGTTCATTGACATATTGAGATAAGAAATAATAAAAAGTAGAAAGCGTTTTTTGTTATAGTAGAGATACAAACAACAAGAAACAAAAAAAACGGTCATATTAATTTATGATTGGTACAATAAGCAAAATAAGGGCGTATGGGGATGCCTAGGCTCTCAGAGGCGATGAAGGGCGTGATAAGCTGCGAAAAGCTACGGGGATCGGCACACACGAATTGATCCGTAGATACCCGAATGGGGCAACCCACTATGTTGAAGACATAGTACACCGATAGGTGGGCAAACCCGCTGAACTGAAACATCTAAGTAGGCGGAGGAGAAGAAAACAAAAGTGATTCCGTAAGTAGTGGCGAGCGAACGCGGATTAGCCCAAACCAATGTTGTTACGGCAATGTTGGGGTTGTAGGACCACGATATTTTATGTACACGGAACCGGAACTGACTGGAAAGTCGGGCCATAGAGGGTGATAGCCCCGTATGGGTAACAAGTATAATAGATAGTGGTATCCTGAGTAGGGCGGGGCACGTGAAACCCTGTCTGAATTTGGCGGGACCATCCGCTAAGGCTAAATACTCCTGAGAGACCGATAGTGAACCAGTACCGTGAGGAAAGGTGAAAAGAACCGTGAATAACGGAGTGAAATAGATCCTGAAACCATACGCTTACAAGCGGTCGGAGCCCTTTCGTGGGGTGACGGCGTGCCTTTTGCATAATGAGCCTACGAGTTAACGTTGCTGGCAAGGTTAAGTGGTTAAGCCACGGATCCGTAGCGAAAGCGAGTCTGAATAGGGCGCTTTAGTCAGTAGTGTTAGACGCGAAACCGTGTGATCTACCCATGGGCAGGATGAAGCGCTGGTAACACAGTGTGGAGGTCCGAACCGGTTGACGTTGAAAAGTCTTCGGATGACCTGTGGGTAGGGGTGAAAGGCCAATCAAACTCGGAAATAGCTCGTACTCCCCGAAATGCATTTAGGTGCAGCGCTGGCGATAGTTATATAGAGGTAGAGCTACTGATTGGATGCGGGGG
>NZ_MUFW01000015.1:0-5259 GCF_002017935.1 Flavobacterium sp. LM4
TTTCCTGTAAAATGTGAAATGAAAAATCTTATATCTCACATTAAAACATTTTACGATAATATAACAAGATCGACGTTTGATAATGATAATTTATTTAGCAGACGCCTGAAAATTGTTGTAGACAAAATTACTTTAAATAAATTCAAATGCGGTTTTCCGATGCAGACAGTTGTAATTTGTTTTTCTTCTACAGTTGTCAAAATTGCATTGGAAATATTCGAATTTTCGAGTTTAATAACTTCGGCTCCTAATTGCACGGCAAGTTTTAAAGTTATTAATTAAGTGTCTTTGTTTATCAAGTGCAATTTTTGTACTGCTTTCCTGAGGAGTTTCGACGTACAAAACATACCAGCTTCCGTTATAATAGCTTGCCAATCGAGCTGCTTTTCTGATCACAATTTTAGCCGTTTTATCATTACTGCTAATACAGGCTAGCAATTTTTCATGACGCAAAGCGTGAAGCTGAGGTACTTCGCTTTCTACTTTTCGAAGCACTTGACTTGCTACTTCTTTCAAAGCCAATTCGCGCAATTGCAGAATTTGTTCCGATTTAAAAAAATTCGTTAAAGCCGTCTGAATTTTATCCGGAGTATAAATCTTTCCTTCTTTCAAACGTGCAATCAAATCTTCAGATGTTAAATCGATATTCACGACTTCATCTGCCAAACGTAAAACATTGTCGGGAATGCGTTCCTGAACATCAATATTTGTTATACGTTTTACAGCTGAATTTAAACTTTCAATATGCTGAATATTCACAGCCGAAATGACATTAATTCCCGTATCTAAAATCTCTAAAACATCCTGCCAGCGTTTTTCATTTTTGCTTCCTTCAACGTTCGTGTGCGCCAATTCATCAACAATAACCACTTCTGGTCTAAGGTTGATGATTGCCTGAACGTCGAGTTCTTCGAGTTCTTTTCCTTTATAGAAAATGGTCCGCCTCGGAATAACCGGAAGACCAGACAATAACTCATGCGTTTCCTTTCGCATATGTGTTTCGATGTAACCAATTTTTACATCGATTCCGTTTTTCAATAACGAATGCGCTTCCTGAAGCATACGGAAAGTTTTGCCTACACCGGCGCTCATTCCAATGTAGATTTTGAACTTTCCCTTTCGGGATTTCTGAATCAAATCCAGAAAGTGCTGTGCGTTATTATTTTCGTTTTCCATAATTTTTGCTTTAAGCAATAAGCTTTAGGCTTTAGGCAGTATAACTTTAAAAAGCTTACCGCTTAAAGCCTATAGCCTAAAGTTAGAAAGAAATCGCCAGGGAAGTCGTTACAAACGTATTCGTATCCGTTGGAAGATTGTCTTTATTTGTGAAAATTTCTTCTTTGCTTGAAAGATTTCTCGCTTCAATTCTAAACATAATAGTATCAGAAACTAAGTAATCAAAGTTAGCTGAAAATCCGTAAGTTTTAAATCCGTTTGGCGTTTCTGTCCGATAGCTATCGGATAATTACCCCTTTTTCATCGCTGTAATATTCCCCTCGCGCTGCCAGTTGAATTTTATCTGTCGGTTTGTATTGCAGAATCAAAACAGGCGAAAACCAGGTATCGTATTTATTACTGTTTTTAGCCGATTGCTGTGAACCAACATCAAAACCAGCCGTAACATTTGTTTTATCCGTTACTTTAAATTGTCCGTAAAAGTTGTTGAAATAGCGCCATTTTTTATCAATATCCAGCTGTTCATTTCCAACATAAGTACTCCAATTCAAAATGACTTTATCCGAAGGTTTATAAGTAATCTGCGTTCCAAAAGTCGGAGTTTGATTTCCGTCTATTTTTTGAATTCGCTGCCAGCCGTTCAAATACATCGCAGCCAAATACCATTCTCCAGAATCTGATGTATAACCAATTTTCACACCCGCTTCATAATAAGGCGAATTCTCAGCCAGAATACTCCGAGTCAAAGTTTGACAGTCTTTCCCAATCGCACTTTCAAAACCAATATGCGATGGCATAATTCCCGCATCAATCCATAAATTATGTTTCGAAGAAATCTTCACGCCAACATTCGCTTCATAAATATTTTTCAGCAAATCCTGTTCAGCCGACATATTATATTGGCATAAGTTCCCGCCATCAGCGCAAAATTTCCTCGGACATTTTCCTTCGAATAATTCACTTTTGCCAAACCCAGATTCAGGTTTACTTCATTGCTTCGATTATAATTATAAATAAATCCGGACGCGTATGATTTTCCGGTTTCCCGAAATCATAACTGTAATAAACATCAACATATCCCGAAAACGTAAACGGACTTTTAGATTCTTTCTGTGCGTGTAAATTGCTACAACCAAAAGCGATTAAAGCAGTAAGTATTATTTTTTTCATTTTTGTGGTATTCAATTATTTATTAGTAGATTTTTTAGGAGCTATTTCCCGCTATCCACTACAATCTTTTGTTTGGAACCCCAAACAAAAGGATTTTCGTTTCTATCGGGCTAGGGCATTTGGGGTAAAAAAGGCGTTTTGTATTATAATAAGTTTTATATCCTAACAGGTTTTAAAAACCTGTTAGGTGTCAATTGTAGAATTCAGTTTTTCGATTCCAATTTTCGCCACAGTTTGTCATTTCGACGAAGGAGAAATCTTCGTCTAGAAGTCGCAAAGATTGACAATTCTTTGCGGAGCTTCTAGCGAAGATTTCTCCTTCGTCGAAATGACAAACTGTGGCGAAAATTGGAATCGAAAAACTGAATTCTACAATTGACACCTAACAGGTTTTTAAAACCTGTTAGGATATAAAACTTATTATAATACAAAACGCCTTTTTTACCCCAAATGCCCTAGCCCGATAGAAACGAAAATCCTTTTGTTTGGGGTTCCAAACAAAAGATTGTAGTGGATAGCGGGAAATAGCTCCTAAAAAATCTACTAATAAATAATTGAATACCACAAAAATGAAAAAAATAATACTTACTGCTTTAATCGCTTTTGGTTGTAGCAATTTACACGCACAGAAAGAATCTAAAAGTCCGTTTACGTTTTCGGGATATGTTGATGTTTATTACAGTTATGATTTCGGGAAACCGGAAAATCATACGCGTCCCGGATTTATTTATAATTATAATCGAAGCAATGAAGTAAACCTGAATCTGGGTTTGGCAAAAGTGAATTATTCGAAGGAAAATGTCCGAGGAAATTTTGCGCTGATGGCGGGAACTTATGCCCAATATAATATGTCGGCTGAACAGGATTTGCTGAAAAATATTTATGAAGCGAATGTTGGCGTGAAGATTTCTTCGAAACATAATTTATGGATTGATGCGGGAATTATGCCATCGCATATTGGTTTTGAAAGTGCGATTGGGAAAGACTGTCAAACTTTGACTCGGAGTATTCTGGCTGAGAATTCGCCTTATTATGAAGCGGGTGTGAAAATTGGTTATACATCAGATTCTGGAGAATGGTATTTGGCTGCGATGTATTTGAACGGCTGGCAGCGAATTCAAAAAATAGACGGAAATCAAACTCCGACTTTTGGAACGCAGATTACTTATAAACCTTCGGATAAAGTCATTTTGAATTGGAGTACTTATGTTGGAAATGAACAGCTGGATATTGATAAAAAATGGCGCTATTTCAACAACTTTTACGGACAATTTAAAGTAACGGATAAAACAAATGTTACGGCTGGTTTTGATGTTGGTTCACAGCAATCGGCTAAAAACAGTAATAAATACGATACCTGGTTTTCGCCTGTTTTGATTCTGCAATACAAACCGACAGATAAAATTCAACTGGCAGCGCGAGGGGAATATTACAGCGATGAAAAAGGGGTAATTATCCCGATAGCTATCGGACAGAAACGCCAAACGGATTTAAAACTTACGGATTTTCAGCTAACTTTGATTACTTAGTTTCTGATACTATTATGTTTAGAATTGAAGCGAGAAATCTTTCAAGCAAAGAAGAAATTTTCACAAATAAAGACAATCTTCCAACGGATACGAATACGTTTGTAACGACTTCCCTGGCGATTTCTTTCTAACTTTAGGCTATAGGCTTTAAGCGGTAAGCTTTTTAAAGTTATACTGCCTAAAGCCTAAAGCTTATTGCTTAAAGCAAAAATTATGGAAAACGAAAATAATAACGCACAGCACTTTCTGGATTTGATTCAGAAATCCGAAAGGGAAAGTTCAAAATCTACATTGGAATGAGCGCCGGTGTAGGCAAAACTTTCCGTATGCTTCAGGAAGCGCATTCGTTATTGAAAAACGGAATCGATGTAAAAATTGGTTACATCGAAACACATATGCGAAAGGAAACGCATGAGTTATTGTCTGGTCTTCCGGTTATTCCGAGGCGGACCATTTTCTATAAAGGAAAAGAACTCGAAGAACTCGACGTTCAGGCAATCATCAACCTTAGACCAGAAGTGGTTATTGTTGATGAATTGGCGCACACGAACGTTGAAGGAAGCAAAAATGAAAAACGCTGGCAGGATGTTTTAGAGATTTTAGATACGGGAATTAATGTCATTTCGGCTGTGAATATTCAGCATATTGAAAGTTTAAATTCAGCTGTAAAACGTATAACAAATATTGATGTTCAGGAACGCATTCCCGACAATGTTTTACGTTTGGCAGATGAAGTCGTGAATATCGATTTAACATCTGAAGATTTGATTGCACGTTTGAAAGAAGGAAAGATTTATACTCCGGATAAAATTCAGACGGCTTTAACGAATTTTTTTAAATCGGAACAAATTCTGCAATTGCGCGAATTGGCTTTGAAAGAAGTAGCAAGTCAAGTGCTTCGAAAAGTAGAAAGCGAAGTACCTCAGCTTCACGCTTTGCGTCATGAAAAATTGCTAGCCTGTATTAGCAGTAATGATAAAACGGCTAAAATTGTGATCAGAAAAGCAGCTCGATTGGCAAGCTATTATAACGGAAGCTGGTATGTTTTGTACGTCGAAACTCCTCAGGAAAGCAGTACAAAAATTGCACTTGATAAACAAAGACACTTAATTAATAACTTTAAACTTGCCGTGCAATTAGGAGCCGAAGTTATTAAACTCGAAAATTCGAATATTTCCAATGCAATTTTGACAACTGTAGAAGAAAAACAAATTACAACTGTCTGCATCGGAAAACCGCATTTGAATTTATTTAAAGTAATTTTGTCTACAACAATTTTCAGGCGTCTGCTAAATAAATTATCATTATCAAACGTCGATCTTGTTATATTATCGTAAAATGTTTTAATGTGAGATATAAGATTTTTCATTTCACATTTTACAGG
>NZ_MUFW01000016.1:0-3085 GCF_002017935.1 Flavobacterium sp. LM4
TACTATTTTCAACTTCAGTAGATTTAAAAATTGCAACCAATTTAGGGTCTATCGCTTTAATATCTATATTCAAAATATCGTTGACTTGCAATCTGTAAGGTTTTAATACAATTGATGAAACAGTAGTTTCATTTCCAACGTTCCTTTATCCTGTAAATAGACCAAATCTTTTACTGGATACACGATGTAAAAAACGTACTAATTAATAATAAATAAAAACAGTTTTTTGTCATTTTAAAAATTTTATAAGCAAATATAACCATTCCTTTAATCTTCAGGAAATCTTACTTAGTTTGTATTATTTAATTATTTTTGAAAGTTTTTCGAAAGGAATACGATGCAAAATACTTCGGCCGAGCGTAACTTCATCAGCATATTCTAATTCATCTCCCACGGAAATCCCTCGCGCTATTGTAGATATTATAATTTCAGAATCGGCAATTTGTTTATAAATATAAAAATTTGTGGTATCTCCTTCCATAGTGGAAACTTAATGCAAAGTTGTTGAAATCTATTTTACTTGTTCCACTATGGAAGGAGATACCACAAATTTTTATATTTATAAACAAATTGCCGATTCTGAAATTATAATATCTACAATAGCGCGAGGATTTCCGTGGGAGATGAATTAGAATATGCTGATGAAGTTACGCTCGCCGAAGTATTTTGCATCGTATTCCTTTCGAAAAAACTTTCAAAATAATTAAATAATACAAACTAAGTAAGATTTCCTGAAGATTAAAGGAATGGTTATATTTGCTTATAAAATTTTTAAAATGACAAAAAACTGTTTTTATTTATTATTAATTAGTACGTTTTTTACATCGTGTATCCAGTAAAAGATTTGGTCTATTTACAGGATAAAGGAACCGTTGGAAATGAAACTACTGTTTCATCAATTGTATTAAAACCTTACAGATTGCAAGTCAACGATATTTTGAATATAGATATTAAAGCGATAGACCCTAAATTGGTTGCAATTTTTAAATCTACTGAAGTTGAAAATAGTATGGGTAAATCCGAGTCACAGCTATATTTTAATGGTTTTACTGTTGATGATCATGGAAATATAAGAATGCAATTTTAGGAGAAATCAATGTAATTGGTTATACAATTGAGGAGGTACGCGTAAAGATTGAGAAAAAGTTGATGGAAGAATATTTAAAACCGAAGCAAATATTTTTCTTACTGTGAAATTAGCAGGTTTCAGATACACAATAAACGGAGAGGTAGGAAGTACAGGTACCAAAACATTGTTTCAGGAACGCGTGAACATTATGGAGGCAATTGCCAATGCGGAGATATTACTACTGTTGGTAATCGCAAATCAGTAACTGTAATTCGTCAAACACCTACAGGAGTACAAATGAATGATATAGATCTGACAGATGTAAATGTAATGAAATCACCATATTATTACTTACAGCCTAATGATTATGTTTATGTAAAACCGTTAAAACAAAAAACGTGGGGTACAGGTCAGACAGGAATTCAATCTGTTGGTACAATTATAACTTTGTTGTCTTTGGGGACAACGGTTTATTTATTGTTGAAAAATTAAAAAGTAATTACAAGATATGTTAGACATAAAAGATTTTTCAATTTTTGAAAAATCATCCAGTTTTGATTTTAAAGGATTTTTGCTCAAAATCGCTGGTTATTGGAAATTGTTTTTGGTGAGTTTAATTATTGCATTTACGATAGCTTATCAGGTTAATATTCGTAAGGAAAAGATTTATGCCATGCAGACCTTAATTTCGATAAAAGAAGAGAGCAACCCTTTCTTTACCTCGAATACAAGCTTGGTTTTTAATTGGGGAGGTATTTCTGATCAGGTAAGTGGTGTTTCGACTATTTTGCAATCGAGATCACATAATGAATTGGTAGTGGATAAATTGCAGTATTATATTGATTATCTCGCGAAAGGCGAATTTAATATGGTTGATGTATATGGTGCGGTTCCTTTTATGTTAATATAGATAAAACGAAACCTCAATTAACAGGAGTATTAATTAGTATTAAATTTTTAAGCCGAATGAATATGAAATTAGAATTCCATTTGAGAATAATTCGGTTTCATTGCTGACTTATTCAAATAATACTTATAGCAGTACTGCCGTTCAGCCTATTGAATTCTTAAAAAGTATAAAGTTGGGAACAAGTTGTATTGCCATTTTTGAATTGGAAACTTGAAATAACTGATAATCCTGGTTTCTATAAAGGGAAAGAATATTTTGTAAGATTTAATAATTTCGATTCTACCGTTTCACGTTATCGTGGAATTGATGTTAATTCTGAGGAAAAAGGAGGATCTATACTTACACTATCGATGCAGGTACAAATAAAGCACGGATGGTTGAGTATTTAAATTCCACAGTCAAAATGTTAATCAAATTCAATTAGACGGTAAAAATCAGTTTGCTACAAACACTATAGCATTTATTGATAGTACTCTTGTGTCTATGGAATCTCAGTTGAAAGAAACCGGAAATGAACTTAAATCTTTTCGAAAGATAAAAATATATATGATATTGAAGAAGGTGGAGCTAAGTTTTCAGATAAAATTTTAAATTTTGATGTTGAAAAAGATGTGGTAGCACGAAAAAATTGCGTACTACAATTCGTTAAAAGCCTATCTTAAAAACAGTGTTGATTATTCTAAATTACCAGCGCCATCCGTTGCAGGAATTGAAGATCCAAATATTGTTACGAATGTTTCTAAACTTATTGCTTTATCACCCAAAGATCTGAAATGTCTTATGCAGTAAAAAGTGATAAGATTTTTAAAGATTTCGATAATCAAATGATGGCTGTAAAAAATGTTTTGCTTGAAAATATAGCCTCAGCAAGTCTTCTTTGCAATATGATTTAGCTTTAGTTAATAATAAAATTGGTGAAGCAGAGAGTAAAATCAAAAAACTTCCTGAAGAACAACAAGAATTGCTGAAGATTAAAGGAAATATGATTTAAGTGATAATATTTATAGTACATTTCTCCAGAAAAGGAATGAAGCTGATATTGTAAAAGCTTCTAATTTGTCAGATATTCATTTTATAGATCCTGCGAAAGATATTGGAGGAGGTTT
>NZ_MUFW01000017.1:0-5931 GCF_002017935.1 Flavobacterium sp. LM4
AAAATAAAACAAAATCTTACAGACTTAATAAAAACTTAGAAAGATTATCCTCCTGAGACAGATTTAACTTCTTTCTTAGACGATATCTGTGTAGTTCAACACCTCTGAATGATATGTTCATTAGCGGTGCAATTTCTTTAGAAGAAAGATTCATTTTTAGATAAATACATAACTTAATATCCTTAGGAGTCAGGTTTGGGAATTTCTTCGAAAGATTAATGATAAATTCATTATGGATCTGATTCAAATTGGTTTCAAAGATTTCCCATTCATGTTTATTGACTTCATTGATCTTAATTGCTTTTTTAATTTCACTTTTCAGTTTATTAAAATCTTTTTCAGAATCCAGAATACTCTGAATATTTTCAATCATTTCACTTTGTTTGGCAATAGATAATGATTTTCCGGCAACTTCAGATGATTTAGTTTGCAGTTCGAGTTCCAGAATGTGTTTTTCGTATTCCTGAATATTGAGTTCGTTTTCGGCCTTTAATTCCATTTCCAGAATTTTCCTTTGATGTCTTTCTTCTTCTGCCTGCAATTCCAGTTTTTGCATATAGCGAAATTTATTCCACTTATAATAAAAAAACAAAACTGTCCCTACTAATAAGAGATATAATAAAATCATCCAAACAGAAAAATACCAGGGCTCGGCTACTTTAAAATCGAAATTACAGACCTTATCATAATTGGCTCCGTCATGTTTATAAACGACAATGGTATGATTACCACTACTTAGATTATTCAGTACAATTAAGCCATCGGAAATGGGTACAAAATCATTACTTTTATTGATTTTATAAAATAAATTAGGCTTACTGGCTCCGTAAATTCCTGATATTACATTGATTCTTAATTCGGTATTGTATTTAATTTTAGAATCATCGGGAAGCAGTATTCCGTTATTAAATGCTTCAATTTTAACATGTGTATTTTGCTTATTTTCATATTTAAGCTGAAGAGAAATAAATCCGTCATCCAGATTCAGTAAATAGTGATTCTGAGTTTTAAAAATCCTTAAATTGTCATTTATGAGTTTTCCTTTGTAATATTTTTCCTGAATAATATTCCAGACAAATTTATTTTCGACAGCATAAATATGGTACAAAATACCTTCCTGAAGTACCATAAAATGATTTTCATCAATTGCTACTACATCTGTTATATTTTTAAAATTAGTATTAAACAATTCATTTTCTTCCAATTTATTGGTAATTGAATTATAGGTAAACCATGAATTATCAATTAGAAACAAAATTTCATTTCTAAATTCAAAAATCTTAACCCCAAAATCATTTTGTATTTTACTCTGCTGGGTGATATTTTCAACCTTTTTAGTCTGATAATCATCACTATACACAACACGATATAAACCACGATAATTATCTGCAGCAAAAATTTCATTTTTTTTATTTTGAGCTACATATTTTATAGGCTTTGAAATATCTTTAATTTTTTTATAATCACTTAATTTTGAAATATCATCATATGCCAAAATCCCACTATAAGTAGATTGAAAACAAGTATTGTTAATACTGCTTTTTGATAAATTCCAGCCACCGCTAATATTATTTGTTTTAACTAAAGAACCATTTTCATAGCAAAAAGTTCCGTCATTATGTCCAATGATGTATTTATTTTCAATTTTAGTAATATTCCAGGCCTGTCCTTGTGTATTGGGCATCATTTTGAATTTACCTGAATCAAATTCAAAAACACCATGATTTGAAGCAATTAAATATCCTTTATTGGTGGTTGCAACGGAATATACCGAACCTAAAATTCCTGAATTGTCATAAAAAATAGATATGGGTGAATTCACTTCAACGTGTGCTATACCGTTATCCAGACCAAGCCATAAATCATTTTCTTTATCAAAGCCAATACAGAGAACTGAGTTGTTCATCAACACATTATTTCGGTCTATATTTTTGTATGTCTCTGAATTAAAATCATAAATATAAACTCCTTTGTTTCCGGTTCCGATAACTAATTTGTTATTTTTAATAAACCTCGCGACATTGATTCCGTTTACTTTTAATGTTTCGTTTAAAGGATTATTCCAGGCAATCAAACCTGATTTTTCTACAATAAAATCCCTTTCTTTTGGGTAAAAATATAAGTTTTGCCTTTGTGTTTTTCGATTGCATGAACGACTGTGTTCTTTAAAATATTCCAGCCTTTTGGATTTGCAATTCGGGAACCATCCATTCTAAAAAGTCCTTTATCGACAGAAGCAACAAAAAGCTCTTTATCCACCACAAAACAGTACGATATTAAAAATGGAAATTTGATTTTTTTAATATGTTTTCCATCATAAATAAAAACATCATTAAAGGATTGAAAATATAACGAACCATTATATCTGAATATTTTCCAAATTTCCTCATTGTCTTTTTCAGCAAATAAGCGTAGTTTTTTGGTAATTGAAACATAATGCATTTTACCTTCTTTTCTGTACCAATAACCAAATTCCTTATAAGAACCTGAATAGATTTTATCTCCATCAATCATAATGGAACGGATGATTGTTTTGTTTGGTAAAGTATATTTTTCCCATATTACGCCATCATATCGTAGTAAGTAATGATTGTTGGCAAAATACATGGCGTTATCTTTTCCCTGAACGACATTCCAGATCTGATTGTCACCCTGATAATTGGACTTACTATAATTTTCTACAAAGGGAAGTAATTCTTGCGATTGAATTTGAGAGGTAATGAAAAAGAAGAAAAATAATTTTAAGAGTATCGATTTCAAAGTATTCGGATTTAAACTCAAATATACTGACAAATATTTAATTTAGAAAGATGATACTTTTTACGACAAGTATTAATATAAAAAGTTTAAAGGATCAAACTTTTTGAGATTTGGCAAAGGTGTAATTTTTTCTATTGTTGTATTATTCTCAATTATTTTATCTGTTTCATACGCATTTTTTATAATCTTTCTATACGGGATAATATTATTCCCGATTAGAAAGATTATAAATAAAGCGTATGAAACAGATAAAATAATTGAGAATAATACAACAATAGAAAAAATTACACCTTTGCCAAATCTCAAAAAGTTTGATCCTTTAAACTTTTTATATTAATACTTGTCGTAAAAAGTATCATCTTTCTAAATTAAATATTTGTCAGTATATTTGAGTTTAAATCCGAATACTTTGAAATCGATACTCTTAAAATTATTTTTCTTCTTTTTCATTACCTCTCAAATTCAATCGCAAGAATTACTTCCCTTTGTAGAAAATTATAGTAAGTCCAATTATCAGGGTGACAATCAGATCTGGAATGTCGTTCAGGGAAAAGATAACGCCATGTATTTTGCCAACAATCATTACTTACTACGATATGATGGCGTAATATGGGAAAAATATACTTTACCAAACAAAACAATCATCCGTTCCATTATGATTGATGGAGATAAAATCTATTCAGGTTCTTATAAGGAATTTGGTTATTGGTACAGAAAAGAAGGTAAAATGCATTATGTTTCAATTACCAAAAAACTACGCTTATTTGCTGAAAAAGACAATGAGGAAATTTGGAAAATATTCAGATATAATGGTTCGTTATATTTTCAATCCTTTAATGATGTTTTTATTTATGATGGAAAACATATTAAAAAAATCAAATTTCCATTTTTAATATCGTACTGTTTTGTGGTGGATAAAGAGCTTTTTGTTGCTTCTGTCGATAAAGGACTTTTTAGAATGGATGGTTCCCGAATTGCAAATCCAAAAGGCTGGAATATTTTAAAGAACACAGTCGTTCATGCAATCGAAAAACACAAAGGCAAAACTTATATTTTTACCCAAAAGAAAGGGATTTTTATTGTAGAAAAATCAGGTTTGATTGCCTGGAATAATCCTTTAAACGAAACATTAAAAGTAAACGGAATCAATGTCGCGAGGTTTATTAAAAATAACAAATTAGTTATCGGAACCGGAAACAAAGGAGTTTATATTTATGATTTTAATTCAGAGACATACAAAAATATAGACCGAAATAATGTGTTGATGAACAACTCAGTTCTCTGTATTGGCTTTGATAAAGAAAATGATTTATGGCTTGGTCTGGATAACGGTATAGCACACGTTGAAGTGAATTCACCCATATCTATTTTTTATGACAATTCAGGAATTTTAGGTTCGGTATATTCCGTTGCAACCACCAATAAAGGATATTTAATTGCTTCAAATCATGGTGTTTTTGAATTTGATTCAGGTAAATTCAAAATGATGCCCAATACACAAGGACAGGCCTGGAATATTACTAAAATTGAAAATAAATACATCATTGGACATAATGACGGAACTTTTTGCTATGAAAATGGTTCTTTAGTTAAAACAAATAATATTAGCGGTGGCTGGAATTTATCAAAAAGCAGTATTAACAATACTTGTTTTCAATCTACTTATAGTGGGATTTTGGCATATGATGATATTTCAAAATTAAGTGATTATAAAAAAATTAAAGATATTTCAAAGCCTATAAAATATGTAGCTCAAAATAAAAAAAATGAAATTTTTGCTGCAGATAATTATCGTGGTTTATATCGTGTTGTGTATAGTGATGATTATCAGACTAAAAAGGTTGAAAATATCACCCAGCAGAGTAAAATACAAAATGATTTTGGGGTTAAGATTTTTGAATTTAGAAATGAAATTTTGTTTCTAATTGATAATTCATGGTTTACCTATAATTCAATTACCAATAAATTGGAAGAAAATGAATTGTTTAATACTAATTTTAAAAATATAACAGATGTAGTAGCAATTGATGAAAATCATTTTATGGTACTTCAGGAAGGTATTTTGTACCATATTTATGCTGTCGAAAATAAATTTGTCTGGAATATTATTCAGGAAAAATATTACAAAGGAAAACTCATAAATGACAATTTAAGGATTTTTAAAACTCAGAATCACTATTTACTGAATCTGGATGACGGATTTATTTCTCTTCAGCTTAAATATGAAAATAAGCAAAATACACATGTTAAAATTGAAGCATTTAATAACGGAATACTGCTTCCCGATGATTCTAAAATTAAATACAATACCGAATTAAGAATCAATGTAATATCAGGAATTTACGGAGCCAGTAAGCCTAATTTATTTTATAAAATCAATAAAAGTAATGATTTTGTACCCATTTCCGATGGCTTAATTGTACTGAATAATCTAAGTAGTGGTAATCATACCATTGTCGTTTATAAACATGACGGAGCCAATTATGATAAGGTCTGTAATTTCGATTTTAAAGTAGCCGAGCCCTGGTATTTTTCTGTTTGGATGATTTTATTATATCTCTTATTAGTAGGGACAGTTTTGTTTTTTTATTATAAGTGGAATAAATTTCGCTATATGCAAAAACTGGAATTGCAGGCAGAAGAAGAAAGACATCAAAGGAAAATTCTGGAAATGGAATTAAAGGCCGAAAACGAACTCAATATTCAGGAATACGAAAAACACATTCTGGAACTCGAACTGCAAACTAAATCATCTGAAGTTGCCGGAAAATCATTATCTATTGCCAAACAAAGTGAAATGATTGAAAATATTCAGAGTATTCTGGATTCTGAAAAAGATTTTAATAAACTGAAAAGTGAAATTAAAAAAGCAATTAAGATCAATGAAGTCAATAAACATGAATGGGAAATCTTTGAAACCAATTTGAATCAGATCCATAATGAATTTATCATTAATCTTTCGAAGAAATTCCCAAACCTGACTCCTAAGGATATTAAGTTATGTATTTATCTAAAAATGAATCTTTCTTCTAAAGAAATTGCACCGCTAATGAACATATCATTCAGAGGTGTTGAACTACACAGATATCGTCTAAGAAAGAAGTTAAATCTGTCTCAGGAGGATAATCTTTCTAAGTTTTTATTAAGTCTGTAAGATTTTGTTTTATTTTT